>NZ_JBSFEV010000001.1:505148-526606 GCF_053594615.1 Streptomyces sp. NPDC001858 | reverse complement strand
GAGGGCCAGGAAGTCAAGGAGGGCGACCTGATCGTCGTCCTCGAAGCGATGAAGATGGAGCAGCCGCTGAACGCGCACCGCTCCGGCACGGTCAAGGGCCTCGCGGCCGAGGTCGGCGCGTCCCTCACGTCGGGCGCAACCATCTGCGAGATCAAGGACTGAGTTTCACTCGTCGAGCGCCGGGCGAGTGTATTTCAGCCCGTCCGGCGTTTGAGGACGAGGCCCGTTCGGGGCCGAAGCGGGGGTCTGGGGGCGGCAGCCCCCAGGAGCCGTGGACCGCGCGCGCCGTCAACGACGGCGCAGGTCCGCGACCCGTGCCCGCTCCCCGCCGGGGGAAGCCTCCCCCAACGCCGAAGCCGCGCGCAGCGCCCCCGCGGAGCCGGGCAGCTGCCCCCGCCGCGGCGCGGGCAGCGGCACGTCCCGACGCTGCTGTTGCTGATGGCGCGCCGGGACCGCTTCACCCCCCTGGCTCCCCGCCGCCCCGGCCACGGCGATCTGCACCCCCTGGTCGGCCAGGGCCTGGAGCTCGGTGGCGGCACGGTCGTCGTGCGCGGGCGGCTCGTCGGTCACCAGGCGGGTGATGAGGTCCGTGGGCACGGTCTGGAACATGGTGTCGGTGCCGAGCTTGGTGTGGTCGGCGAGGACGACGACCTCGGCGGCCGCCTGCACCAGCGCCCGGTCCACGGACGCCGACAGCATGTTGGACGTGGACAGCCCGCGCTCGGCCGTGAGCCCGCTCCCGGAGAGGAAGGCCCGCGACACTCTGAGCCCCTGCAGGGACTGCTCGGCGCCGCTTCCGACGAGGGCGTAGTTGGAACCGCGCAGGGTGCCGCCGGTCATCACGACCTCGACCCGGTTTGCATGGGCCAATGCCTGGGCCACCAGAAGGGAATTGGTGACGACGGTCAGTCCGGGCACCCGGGCGAGCCGGCGGGCCAGCTCCTGTGTCGTGGTTCCCGCCCCGACCACAATGGCCTCGCCCTCTTCGACGAAGTTGGCGGCGAGGTCCGCGATGGCGGTTTTTTCGGCGGTCGCGAGATGGGATTTCTGCGGAAAGCCGGACTCTCGCGTGAACCCGCCCGGCAATACCGCACCGCCATGTCGGCGGTCGAGGAGTCCTTCTGCCTCCAGTGCGCGCACGTCCCGCCGCACGGTCACTTCGGAGGTCTGGACGACGCGGGCGAGTTCACGGAGCGACACGGCCCCGTTCGCTCGCACCATTTCGAGGATCAATTGACGACGTTCTGCAGCGAACACGAAACTGACAGTAACGCGGACGACCGTCTGCTTTCAGCTCTTTGCGCCGAATAGTAGAAGTTGTTCGCACAGGGGGACGGGAGGTGGTATAGAGACCACTTCCGGAGATGACGTGCCGTCAACCCGTCCGCGACCCGCCGTCAACGGCCCGCCAACTCCCCGCGCCCGGCGGGGAGTCGAAACCGTCCCGCGCCGGGGCCGTCAGGCCTCGCCCGCCGTCTTTCGCGTGTGCAGCTGTCGCGCGACCTCCGCGATCGACCCCGAAAGGGACGGGTACACGGTGAACGCGTTCGCGATCTGTTCGACCGTCAGATTGTTGTCGACGGCGATCGAGATGGGGTGGATCAGTTCCGACGCGCGCGGCGACACGACCACGCCGCCGACGACGATGCCCGTACCGGGCCGGCAGAAGATCTTGACGAAGCCGTCCCGGATGCCCTGCATCTTCGCGCGCGGGTTGCGCAGCAGCGGCAGCTTGACGACGCGCGCGTCGATCCTGCCGCCGTCGACGTCGGCCTGGCTGTAGCCGACGGTGGCGATCTCGGGGTCGGTGAAGACGTTGGAGGAGACGGTCTTGAGGTTGAGCGGGGCCACCGCGTCGCCGAGGAAGTGGTACATGGCGATCCGGCCCTGCATGGCGGCGACGGAGGCCAGGGCGAAGATCCCGGTCACGTCACCGGCCGCGTAGACGCCGGGGGCGGTGGTACGGGAGACCTTGTCGGTCCAGATGTGGCCGGACTCGCGGACCCTCACGCCCGCCTCCTCCAGCCCCATCCCCTCGCTGTTGGGGATGGCGCCGACCGCCATCAGACAGTGCGAGCCGGAGATGACCCGGCCGTCGGACAGCGTCACCTCGACCCGGTCGCCGACCCGCTTGGCGGACTCGGCGCGCGAGCGGGCCATGACGTTCATGCCGCGGCGGCGGAAGACGTCCTCCAGGACGGCGGCGGCGTCCGGGTCCTCGCCGGGCAGCACGCGGTCGCGGGACGACACGAGGGTGACCTTGGAGCCGAGGGCCTGGTAGGCGCCGGCGAACTCCGCGCCGGTCACACCGGAGCCGACCACGATGAGCTCCTCGGGGAGCTCGGCGAGGTCGTAGACCTGGGTCCAGTTCAGGATGCGCTCGCCGTCGGGCTGGGCGTCCGGCAGCTCGCGCGGGTGGGCGCCGGTGGCGAGCAGCACGGCGTCGGCGACGAGGGTCTCCTCGGTGCCGTCGGCGGCCGTGACGACGACCTTGCGGGAGCCGTCCAGGGCCTGCATGCCCTCCAGCCGGCCGCGGCCGCGCAGCACGCGGGCGCCGGCCCGGGTGACGGAGGCAGTGATGTCGTGCGACTGGGCGAGCGCGAGGCGTTTCACCCGTCGGTTGACCTTGCCGAGGTCGACCCCGACGACCCGGGCCGCATGCTCCAGCGCGGGGGTGTCGTCGGCGACGATGATGCCCAGTTCCTCGTACGAGGAGTCGAAGGTGGTCATCACCTCTGCCGTGGCGATCAGGGTCTTCGACGGCACGCAGTCGGTCAGCACCGACGCTCCGCCCAGACCGTCGCAGTCGACGACGGTCACCTCCGCGCCGAGCTGCGCGGCCACCAGCGCCGCTTCATAGCCGCCGGGTCCGCCACCGATGATCACGATCCGAGTCACGTACTCCATTCTCCCGCACGGCCGACGGTGACACCGCCCCGGGGGCATGGCGAGGCCGCACCGTTACGGGAGTGACGTGTGCGCGGGCTGCCGTACTCTCCTCTACATGTCGCTCTACGCCGCGTACGCCGGCAACCTCGACGCGCGGCTGATGACCCGCCGTGCCCCCCACTCGCCGCTGCGCGCCACCGGCTGGCTGAACGGGTGGCGGCTCACCTTCGGCGGGGAGCAGCTGGGCTGGGAGGGCGCGCTGGCGATGGTCGTGGAGGACCCCGCCGCGCAGGTCTTCGTCGCGCTGTACGACGTCGCCCCCATGGACGAGGACTCCCTGGACCGCTGGGAGGGCGTCGGCCTGGGCATCTACCGCCGCGCCCGGGTCCAGGTCCACACGCTGGACGGGACGGAGTCCGCGTGGATGTACGTCCTCGACGGCTACGAGGGCGGCCTGCCCTCGGCCCGCTACCTCGGCGAGATCGCCGACGCGGCGGAATCCGCGGGCGCGCCACACGACTACGTGATGGAGCTGCGGAAACGACCCTGCTGAGGACACCCGCCCATAGAATCGGTCCCGGATCAGCTCACCACCGGGAGGACAGGATGGCCGGCAGGACCGCCTACACGGTCTACTACACCGAGCAGGCTGCGGTGGCGCGCGACGGGCTCGACGCG
Organism: Streptomyces sp. NPDC001858; assembly: GCF_053594615.1. Taxonomy (NCBI): domain Bacteria; kingdom Bacillati; phylum Actinomycetota; class Actinomycetes; order Kitasatosporales; family Streptomycetaceae; genus Streptomyces; species Streptomyces sp. NPDC001858. The sequence continues at coordinate 523,039 of NZ_JBSFEV010000001.1, read as the reverse complement.
CAGCAACGCGCCTCGTTCGACAAGGGCATCACGATGCTCACCGACGACCCCTTTCCCGAGCTGTCCCGGCCCATAAGCTCCACGGGCGACGACCGGACGATCCGGCTGACGCAGAACATCCTCATCGAGTACACGGTCAGCGTGGGGCGGCTGTTGATCTTCGTCGTCATGGTCTTCAACGACAAGGACATCTACGTCACCGGCGAGTGACAGCCGCAGCCCTCGTTGGAAACGACAAGACAACGATCGCTTTCCGGTGGGCTCTGTCATCTACGCGCGTAGGCCGGAACCGGCTACCCTCAGTCGCGTGAACGCATCTCTTCTCCCGGACGACATCCAGGGCGATCCCCACGCCGCCGCCGACGCCGCGGCCGCGCGCCTGCGCGAACTGACCGGCGCCGAGACCCACGACGTCGCCCTCGTGATGGGCTCCGGCTGGGCGCCGGCCGTGGACGCCCTCGGTGCTCCCGACGCCGAGTTCCAGGTCACCGAGCTGCCCGGTTTCCCGCCGCCCGCGGTCGAGGGGCACGGCGGCAAGGTCCGCTCGTACAAGATCGGCGAGAAGCGGGCGCTGGTCTTCCTGGGCCGCACCCACTACTACGAGGGCCGCGGCGTCGCCGCCGTCGCCCACGGCGTCCGTACGGCGGTGGCGGCGGGCTGCAAGACGATCGTGCTGACCAACGGCTGCGGCGGTCTGCGCGAGGGCATGCGCCCCGGCCAGCCGGTGCTGATCAGCGACCACATCAACCTCACGGCGACCTCCCCGATCCTCGGCGCGAACTTCGTCGACCTGACGGACCTGTACTCGCCGCGGCTGCGCGCGCTGTGCAAGGAGATCGACGACACGCTGGAGGAGGGCGTCTACGCCCAGTTCCCCGGCCCGCACTACGAAACTCCCGCCGAGATCCGGATGGCCCGGGTCATCGGGGCGGACCTGGTGGGCATGTCCACGGTGCTCGAGGCGATCGCGGCGCGGGAGGCGGGCGCCGAGGTGCTCGGCATCTCCCTCGTCACCAACCTCGCCGCCGGTATGACGGGTGAGCCGCTGAACCACGAAGAGGTTCTGCAGGCGGGCCGCGACTCGGCGACCCGGATGGGCGCGCTGCTGACGCAGGTGCTGAACCGGCTGTAGGCATCGGTTCCGCCGGTGTCCGGGGGCTGCCGCCCCCAGGCCCCCGCTTCGGCCCTGAACGGGCCTCGTCCTCAAACTCCCCCAGAGGGGGGACCCCCAGACGGGCTGGATGATGCCGACCGGCACCGCCAGAGCAGCCGCCCAAGAGAAGGTTGACCGACCGTGCACGACGATCTCATCGCCCGGGCCCAGACCTGGCTCGCCGAGGACCCGGACCCGGAGACCCGCGAGGAACTCGCCGAGCTGCTGGCCGCCAAAGACGTCGCCGAGCTCGCCGCCCGCTTCGGCGGCACGCTGCAGTTCGGCACCGCCGGGCTGCGCGGCGAGCTGGGCGCCGGGCCGATGCGGATGAACCGTTCCGTCGTCATCCGCGCGGCCGCCGGTCTCGCCGCGTACCTGAACGCCGGCGGGCAGCGCGGCGGGCTCGTCGTGATCGGCTACGACGCCCGGCACAAGTCCGCCGACTTCGCCCGCGACACCGCCGCCGTGATGACGGGCGCCGGGCTGCGGGCCGCCGTGCTGCCGCGCCCGCTGCCGACCCCCGTCCTGGCGTACGCCATAAGGCACCTCGGCGCGGTCGCCGGGGTCGAGGTCACCGCCAGCCACAACCCGCCGCGCGACAACGGCTACAAGGTCTACCTGGGCGACGGCTCGCAGATCGTGCCGCCCGCCGACGCCGAGATCGCGGCCGAGATCGACGCGATCGCCGCCCTGGCCGACGTGCCCCGCCCGGAGACCGGCTGGGAGATCCTCGACGACGCCGTCCTCGACGCCTATCTGGCCCGCACCGACGCCGTCCTCGCCCCAGGCTCGCCCCGCACCGCCCGGACCGTCTACACGGCGATGCACGGCGTCGGCAAGGACGTCCTGCTCGCCGCCTTCGCCCGCGCGGGCTTCCCGGCGCCGGTCCTGGTCGCCGAGCAGGCCGAGCCCGACCCGGACTTCCCGACCGTCTCCTTCCCCAACCCGGAGGAGCCGGGGGCCATGGACCTGGCCTTCGCGGCGGCCCGCGAGACCCGCCCCGACCTGATCATCGCCAACGACCCGGACGCCGACCGCTGCGCCGTGGCCGTCCCGGTCGGCGAGGACTGGCGGATGCTGCGCGGGGACGAGGTCGGCTCGCTGCTCGCCGCCCACCTCGTGCGGCGCGGGGCCACCGGCGTCCTCGCCGAGTCGATCGTCTCGTCCTCGCTGCTCGGCCGGATCGCCGAGAAGGCCGGGCTGCCCTACGCGGAGACCCTCACCGGCTTCAAGTGGATCGCCCGCGTGGACGGCCTGCGCTACGGCTACGAGGAGGCCCTCGGCTACTGCGTGGACCCCGAGGGCGTCCGCGACAAGGACGGGATCACCGCCGCGCTGCTCGTCACGGAGCTGGCCTCCGAGCTGAAGGAGGCGGGCCGCACCCTCCTCGACCTGCTCGACGACCTCGCCGTGGAGCACGGGCTGCACGCCACCGACCAGCTGTCGGTGCGGGTGGAGGACCTGTCGGTCATCGCCGACGCCATGCGACGACTGCGCGAGCAGCCGCCCGCCGCCCTCGCGGGGCTCGCCGTCACCCGCGCCGAGGACCTCACGCAGGGCACCGACACGCTCCCGCCCACCGACGGACTGCGCTACACCCTCGACGGCGCGCGGGTCGTCGTCCGGCCGAGCGGCACCGAGCCGAAGCTGAAGTGCTACCTGGAGGTCGTCGTGCCGGTGGCCGACCACGCGGGTCTGCCCGAGGCGCGCGCCACCGCCGAAGCCCGCCTCGCGGCGATCAAGCGGGATCTGTCGGCGGCCGCGGGCATCTGAGGTCCCCGCGCTCGCGGGGACCTATCCGAAGCGGCCGTTGACGTAGTCCGAGGTGCGGGGGTCCTGGGGGCTGTCGAACATGGCGTTCGTGGGGCCGTGTTCGACGATCGCGCCCGGGGTGCCCTGCTCGGCGAGGAAGAACGCGCACTGGTCGGAGACCCGGGCCGCCTGCTGCATGTTGTGGGTGACGATCACGATCGTCACCTCTTCGGAGAGCTCGTGGATCGTCTCCTCGATGCGCCGCGTCGAGGTCGGGTCGAGCGCCGAGCACGGTTCGTCCATGAGCAGGACGCGGGGGCGGACCGCCAGCGAGCGGGCGATGCACAGGCGCTGCTGCTGACCTCCCGAGAGCGCGCCGCCCGGCTGGCGGAGCCGGCCCTGGACCTCCTTCCACAGGCCCGCCTTCGTCAGGCACTCCTCCACCAGCGTGTCCTTGGCATCCCGGCCGGCCTTGATGCCGCCGAGCTTCAGACCGGCGGTGACGTTCTCGTAGATCGACATCGCGGGGAAGGGGTTCGGCTTCTGGAAGACCATGCCGATCTCACGGCGGGCGTGGGTGATGCGCCGCCCGCGGTCGTAGATGTCGTCGCCGTCGAGCAGCACCCGGCCCGCGAGGGAGGCGGAGCCGATCAGTTCGTGCATGCGGTTGAGGATCCGCAGGAAGGTGGACTTGCCGCAGCCGGACGGGCCGATCAGCGCGGTGACCTTGCGGGCGGGCATGGTGAGCGAGACCTGCTCCAGGACCTTGTGGTCGCCGAACCAGGCCGAGATGGAGTCGGCCTCCAGGGTGGCCGGGTTGCCGCCGCCGCTACGGGCGCGGTCCGGCTCGCCCGGCCGGACGCGCTCCAGCTCAAGCGTGGGGCCCGGGATTTCGTCGACGAGCGTGTCGGGGGTCTCGGACATGTCGGGTGAACTCCTCGTCGATCAGAGCAGGTTGGGCAGCAGTCGGGTGGCGGCGCCGGAGACGGCGAGGCCCAGGGCGGCCAGGACGGGCACGGCGACGATCCAGGTCTGCCAGCGGCCCCACACGCGGTAGGCGGCCATGGTGAGCAGGGCGGCGAGCAGCAGCGCCTGCGTCCAGAGGAACACCGGGAGCCAGGCGGCCTGCTCGCCGCCGAGCGCCTTCTCGGACGCGTCGAGCCAGCCGAGGGTGAGCGGGCGGGGCGGGGCGGGCTGCGCCGTGCTCGTCAGGGTCGCGTCGACGAGGACGGTGCCGGAGGGGGTGTAGGGGCCGCCGGCGGCGGTGATGAGCATCAGCCGTCCCTGGCCCTGCCGGAGGGCGGGCGGCAGCGGATCGCCCTGCCGGCGGACGCCGGAGACGGTGTAGACGGCGGTGCCCTGACCGGTCGTCACCCGGATCTCGGCGCCGACCGGCAACTGGTGGATGTCGTTGAACGGACTGCCGTAGCCCCACTGGCGGCCCATGACGACGCTGGTGCCGGCCTGTCCCGGCAGCGGGGTGTCGCGGCGGTGGCCGGGGCCGGACATCAGCACCCCGGAGGCGGTGCCCTCGGCGACGACCTCCTTCAGCCCCAGCGCCGGGATGCGCAGCAGGGCCACGGGCGCGCCCGGCGTCAGCATGCGGCCCTCGTAGTCGCGTTGTCCCACCGGGGCGATGCCGAGGGCGAGTTGGCGGCGCAGCTCGTCGTAGGCGATCTGCTGGTCGCGGGCGTGCTGGAGGTGGCCGACGATGGTCAGGTTGGCGGCGAAGCCGAGCAGCAGGGCGGCGAGCACGCACAGTGCGGCGCCGGCGAAGGCGAGGCCGGCGCGTTCGCCCCCCGCCGGCCGGACGGCGGTCGCCGGATCGGGTTCGGGCGAAGGCGCCGGCGCCGGCGTCGCCTCGGCCGGCGGGGGCGGGGACAGCACGGTCACGGACAGCGCTCCTGTGAGGTGGTGTGGGGTGGAGGGACGACGGGGGCGGGCGGCGGGCCGGGAGCCCGCCGCCCGTGCTCCCCCGCGGTCATGAGCGCGGGTCGCCGAAGCTCAGCAGCCCATTGCGGCGGCCGAAGCGGACGGCCAGGACGCCTGCCGTGAACAGCAGGAGCGCGCCGACGCCGGAGAACAGCGCGATCTCGCTGCCGGTGGAGGCGAGGCCGCCGCCGTTCGTCGAGGCGCCGCCGGAGCCGGAGTCACCGCCGGTGGTCCCGGAGGTCGTGCCGGAGGAGTCGCCGGTCGGGTCGTCGCCGGGGTCGCCGGTGGAATCGTCCGTCGGGTCGTCGCCGGGGTCGCCCGTCGGGTCGTCCGAGGCGGTCGGCGACGGGGAGCCGGACGGCTCGCCGAGGGTGAAGGCCGCGGTGCTGAACTCCGCGCCCGTGCCGCCGTTCACCTTGCAGTTCTTGCCGGTCGCGGTGAACGTCCACGACGCCCGGCCGGCCACCGCGTCGTCGGGAACGGTGAGCGACGACCAGGTGGCCACTCCGCTCGCGTCGGCCGTGGCGCTGGGGAAGACGGCGTCGTTGCCGCTCAGCTTCATGGTGTACGCGGTGCCGGCCGTGCAGCCGCGGACGATCAGCTTGACCTTCTGGCCGCGCTGCAGCGGGGGTTCGGCGGCCAGCCGCACGTCCGAGGCGTCGCGGATCTCGTAGTCCGCGGGGTAGACGAGCACGGTCGTGGCGGTGGCCTCCGAGGCGCCCCACTCGGCGGTGGACGCGGGGGTGAAGCGGGCCGTGACGTCGTGCCGCCCCTGGGTCAGGGTCGTGGTGCTGAACTCGGCCTTGCCGGCGGCGACCGTGCCGGTGCCCAGGACGGTGGCGCCCTCCAGGAAGGTGACGGTGCCGGTGGCCGCGGCCGGGGAGACGGTCGCGGTGAGCTTGACGGCCGCTCCGGGCTCGGCGTCGGCGGGCACGGCGGCCAGGCCGAGGCTGGTGGCGGTGGCGCCCTCGCCGACCACCCAGCTGTCACCGGTCACGGTGATCTTCTGGGACCAGTAGGGGTCGCCGGGGACGATCGAGTCGGGCGCCTCGGCCCAGTCGAAGTTGTCCACGCAGCGCAGCCGCAGTTCGTAGGTGCCGTCGCCGGTGATGACGGTCGCGAGGTCGGCGACCGCCAGGCCCGGGTTGTCCGCGGCGGCCAGCGAGATCCCCGAGGTGGCCGCGGTGTACGGGCCCTTGACGGTGATCCCGTTCAGCGCGGTGGCCTCCTTGCCGTCGGCCTTGACCACGTACAGCCGCAGGACGCTGTTCCAGTTGATGTCCTCGATGGCGGCGTCGGGGCACTTGCCGGGGATGGACAGGGAGCCGGCGATGGGCTGCGGGTCGGTCAGCCTGCCGCTGCCGGGGGTCAGGGCGAACTCGCCGACGGAGGCGGCCCGGGCGGGCTGGGACTGGGTCACGGCCAGGGTCACGAGGCCCACGGCGAGCAGGGCGCAGGCGGCCAGGACGGCGGCCGTTCTTCGGATGGGACGGAGCACTGTCATTTCGTGGCCCCCCGGGGTCGGTTGACGGGTGTGCAGGGACAGCGCGCGGAGCCGGGCACCTGACGGTGCCCGGCCGTTGCGCGGGATTCAGCGGACGAGCACGGGTCAGCGCTCGCCCGTGAGGCTGTCGTCGCCGCAGTTGGCGACGGTGCCGAAGCCGTAGTCGGTGATCGTGGCGGTGTTGGCGCAGACCTTGGAGGCGGAGGTCAGGAAGGTGTCCGCGATGACCGGGTCGGTCTTGCGGGTGGTCCGGACGACGTTGTAGACGTCCCGCAGGAAGCCGGCGTCGAAGTTGGTGTTCAGCGCGATCGCGGTGCCGGAGCCCGTGGTGGGGGCCAGGCCGTTGATGCTGCGCAGGCGCGACTCGCCGCGGCGGTTCGGGACGTCGGTGAAGCCCTTGCCCTGGGCGATCCACTGGGCGATCGAGTACGGCATCAGCTGGGTGCCGTTGGCGATCGCGGTGCCGTCGTGCTCCTGGATGCCCTGCGTGACGCAGGAGCCGACCTGGGTCTCGCTGATGCCGATGGCCGCGAGCCAGAAGGTCCGGGTGCCCGAGCCGGTCTGCGGCAGCAGCGGCTGGACGGTGACGGGGGTGCCCGCGGCGTTGGTGTAGGTGCAGGTGGTGTAGATGGACGCCAGCTGCGCCTTCGTCAGGTTGGTCGGCACCGTGCTGCCCAGGTCGGTGGCGTAGGTGACGCCGTCCTTGGCGTACGGGACGAAGGTGAGGTCGGCGGTGGTGGTGTCGACCGGGCCGCGCGAGGAGCGGGCGAAGTCGAGGCAGCCGGTGCCGGCGGTGATGTCGTTGTTCAGCGCCGTGATGCCGGCCGAGGAGCCGTTCGGGCGGTTGATCGTGCAGTTCGGCGTGACCGCCGGGTCCTTGGTGGTGACCGTGGTGTTGACGGGCGTGGCGTCGTAGGACGCGATGACCTTGCCGTTGGCGTTCGTGATGACGTCGCCCAGGCCGTTCATGACGTACTGAGTGGTGTCCGAACCCACACCGGCGAGCTGACGGTACTCAGTGGTCGAGCCCGGGTCGGCCGAAGCCGGAGCGGCCAGGATGCCGAGACCGAGAGCGGCGACACCGAAAGCGGCGCCGACCTGAGCGCGAGACTTGACGTTCATTTCTGAACCCCTCGTTCTGGATTGCGGAGAATGGCGATGTCCAACAGAATCCGGATTTTCTTGCCGCCGACCCGTCGATCGGCCACTGCGTACATTTCCAGGATTTCCCGGCGATGGCCACGAACTGGCCATGAGGGAAAGGTGAATCGGAGATTTCCTAGGCGCTCCCTAGGGGGACCGCCGTGCGGCGAGCCGCAGCATTATCGGTCCGGACAGTCCGGCTGTTCCGCCGATGAAAAGAACGACCAGGAGAACCCAGCGGACAATTCCCAGGACGTCTTCGGGCGTGACTCCGCCGGCGACTTCGGCGACATTTTGCTGCGGCCCCGTGGAGGGCGCGGCGGGGCCGCCCGCGGCGCCGGCCGCGGGGGTGGCGGAGGCGGCGCCGGTGGACGCGCCGCCGGTGTCCGCGCCGGACGAGGCGCCCCCGCTGTCGGTCCCGGAGTCCGTGCCGCCGGCGCCGCCCGAGTCCGAGCCGTCGGAGCCGGGGTCGATCGCGGCCTCGCCGCGTTCCAGGGCGTCGGCGGCGGTCCGCGCCTGGGTGCGCTCCTGCGTGGGCAGGGGCGCGTAGCCCGGGGGCAGTTCGCCCGCGGACAGGCCGGGCGTCTGGCCGGCGCCGGCCGCGTACCGGATGAACCGCGCGTAGGCCTGGCGGGCCTTCGCGTCCTGGTTGACCGAGGCCGCGGCGTAGGCGACGGCGGTCAGCGGGTACGCCTGCCCCGTGGCCAGCGCCGGATCGGGCTTGAGGACGGTCGCGTCCACGGCGGACGGCCGCATCCGGCCGACGGCGGCCGTGAGCGTGTCGGTCGTGGGCAGCACATAGGCGCCGCTCGCGTTGCGCAGGGCCGCCGTCTTGAGTCCGTAGCGCTCCGCCGACGCGGTGTCGACGATCGCCATCACGGCGTGCCGGCCCGACATGGGCACCTCGCCTGCGAGCTTGGGCGGGGCGTTGTTCCCCGGCTCCCACTTGACGACGTTGTTGTTGTTCCCGCGGCGGGTGCGCAGCGCGCCGTCGTGCAGGTCGGCCGTGTAGGGGTCGAGGTCCGTCACCGCGTAGGTGAGGGCGGGCTCCCCGTTGGCGAGGGCCGGCGACCGCGTCGGGTCCACCTTGGGGAAGTCGGACAGCGACGTGGCCGCGGCCAGGTCCATGTCCTCGTAGTAGCGGTTCACCTTCATTCCCCAGGAGTCCGCCTTGCCGGAGAGGAAGTCCCGGGCGTCCTGGTCCGACTGGAGCCAGTTCCAGACGAGCCGTGTGGTGTCGGAACTCGTCAGGGGAACCATGAGGCTCGTCGGCTGTCCGCTCAGCGCCGGGAATTCCGGGTTCAGCGCCTTGAATTCCGGGTCCTGGTTGAAGAACAAGGGATTTCCGGCCAGATGCTCCGGCGGGTCGGCCAGGGTCACGTCCTTGACATAGGAATGCGTGAGCAGCTTGGCGACGAGGCGCGGGGTGAGTTTCATTTCCTGCACGACGCCGGAGGCGCTTTCCATGAAGAAGGCGACCGTCAGCCCGGACACCGCCACCGGTGCGTGCACGACCTTCGGCGCGCCTTCCGCCGGGGCCACCGGATCGACGGTGAAGCCCAGCACGGGCGTCTCGGCGGTGGTGGCCCGCACCTGGCCCCGGGCGGGCTCCTCGCCGCCCTGGGTGAAGGCGAAGGTGCTGCCGGTGGAGGTGCAGAGCTTCGGCTGCCAGGAGGTGACGGCGTCCGTGGCCAGCTCCGAGCCCGCCGTGGGCCGCTCCGGCTGGCCCGCCGGGCAGAACTCGTCGACCGGCAGGAAGTCCAGCTTGACCACCAGCCGCTGGGCCCAGTTCGTGGTGGACAGGGGCGAGCCGTCGATCGTGCCGTCCTGGCCCGGCCGGGTGACGTCGGTGCCGTCGGCGTTGTGCTTGCCGCGCGGCACGACGACCAGCCAGCACGGGCGGGGCACGGGGGTGGCCCCGGCGGGCGCCGTGTTCAGTCCGCACCCCAGGTGGGGCGCCTGGATGCCGTCCTGGACCTCGAAGGTCGTCTCGCCCTCGCCGCCCGCGAAGGTTCGGTTCGCGGGCTGCTCGTTGGTGTCCAGCGGACCGAAGTAGGTCTTGTCGTTGGCGGTGGTGGTGGGCGGGAAGTCGCCGGCGGGGCGGAACGGGACGAACGCGCCGGGGCCGGTGTACTGCGTCTCGTCGGGGTCGGCGCCCACGGGGATCGAGCGGCCGTCCACGCCGGTGCCCGGCAGCGGGATCCCGGAGCCGCCGTAGACGCAACTCTCGCGGGTGGGCCCGGCGGGGTCGTCGCCCCAGCACTGCATGATCTGGAGGTAGTCGGTCCACAGCGCCGTGTCCGTGGTGGTGGGCGTGCCGCCCTCCCAGGTGACCCGTACGCCCTGGGTGCGCAGGTCCTTCGTCTGGTGGACCGTCACCTTCAGTCCGGAGAAGTCGTCGTACTTGCCCTGCTTGCCGGTCACCGTCACCGCGGAGCCGTCGGCGGCCGCGGCGGGGGTGGCGGCGGGCGAGAGCGGCAGCACGGCCAGGACGAGGCCGGCCACCAGGGCGCCCACGGCGGCCACGATGCGCGGCCGGGACCCGGTCGCGGGCCGGATCGGGGCGGTCATGCCGAACCTCCGTTGCGGCGCGCGCGGCGGGAGATCAGCCGGCCGATCAGCGGCGGTCCCACGACCACGCCGAGCAGCAGGACGGCCGACAGCGCCATCAGCGCGGTGCGCAGCCCCAGGGGGTCGCCGGAGGCGAGGGAGACCGGGCTCGCGGCGACCGAGGTGTCCCCGGTGCCGCCGTCCGCGCCGAGCACCTCACCGGTGTCGGGGTCGACTACCGAGCCGCCGGTCGCGCCGCCCGCCCCGGCGGTGCTGCCGCCGGTCGCCGTGGAGCCGCCGGTGGCGCCGCCCGAACCGGTCGTCCCCGAACCGCCGGTCGCGGTCGAGCCGCCGGTCGTGCCGCCGGTGGAGCCGGAGCCGCCCGAGCCGCTCGCGCCGCCGCTGCCGGAGGACGTGGTGGGCGTCCGGGCGCCGCCGGTGCCGGCCGCACACTGGTCGGCGCCCTTCTTGTCGCAGGCCTGCGGGTACTTGGCGTTCTTGGCCAGCAGGTTCGTCCCGTCGCTGGAGAACGTCGGGTTGTTGCACTTGCTGATGTCGATGTTCTCCACCTGGGCGCCGGGGATCTTGCGCACCTGTTCCATGGCGGCCCGGACCAGGTTGATCGGCAGCGGCGAGTAGCCGAGCCGGTCGGCCTGCTGCTGGCCCTCGCACAGGAAGTAGCTGCTGAACGCGCTGAGCGTGGCGCCCTTGGCCTTGGTGAAGTCCATCTCCTCCCGGATCGGGATGATCATGTAGCTGTAGCTGGACAGCGGGTAGGTGCGCCGGTCGCCGTAGGTGTAGACGGTGTCCAGGTTCTGGGTCAGGTAGTTCGCCGAGCGCGGATCGTTGTTGATCTTGGCTTTGGTCAGCGCGACGGCCACGGCGGAGGCGGTCGGCTCGACGTAGTAGCCGGACTTGTTGAGGACCTTGGCCACCGGGAAGCCCGCGTTCGTGGCGTACGAGTACTCGACGTAGGTGATGGCGCCCTCGGCCTGCGGCTGCTTGGTGTAGCCCGCGACGCCGAGCGAGCCGGACTGGGCGACGAAACCGGAGCCCGGGATGTTCGGGAAGTACGAGGTCAGACCGCAGGGCGTGGACTTGCCCGCCCGACGGCAGTAGTCGTTCCAGAGCGCGGAGTGCTGCTTGGACATCCACAGCGTGAACTGCGCGGTGGTGCCCGAGCCGTCGGAGCGCACGACCGGGACGATCCGGCGGGCCGGCAGGGCCAGCTTGGGGTTGTCCGCCTTGATCTCCGCCGCGTTCCACATCTTCAGCTTGCCCGTGAAGATCTTGGTGAGGACGTCCCCGGACAGCCGCAGATTGGTGACCCGCTGCCCGCCGATCTTCAGGTTGTACATGAACGACGTACCGCCGGCCACGATCGGCATATAGGCGTACTTGCGCTGCGGCGGGGTGTCCGTCGCACCGAACTCGGTGAGCCCGTAGGGGATCTCGGACACGCCGAAGTCGGAGGAGCCGTTGGCGAACTGGGTGCGGCCGACCGTGGAGCCCACCGACTGGTAGTTCACGGTCATGCCCTGCTGGCGGACGTTGCGGCGCCACTGCTCGATGGCGTTGGCGCTCCACGTCGAGCCGGAGCCGCTGATCTTCACATGGCTCGCGGCCTCGGCCCCCGGCGGATGCAGGGCCGGCAGCGCGCAGACCAGGGCGACGACCAGCGCCCACGCCTGGTACACACGCAGGGCGCGCGGACGACGGACGGGTGCGGGTATCACGTGGTGCTCCTCGTCGATGCGGAACCGGTCGAAAGGGAGGAGAACGACGCCGGACTCGGCGCGGCGCCGGCGCCGGCGCGCGCGACGAAGCGCTGCGCGTCCCGGCGGGACCCCTTGACCCGCCGGTGCTCCTGACGGCGGGTCAGCTTGCCCGGCCCGCGACCGCCGATGACCCGGGCGATCACGAACAGGACGAGCACCAGCATCAGCAGGACCGCCGCGGTGCCGAAGCCGCGGGCGATGTAGGTGGGCTCGGGGGACTTGACGAGCTCGAAGGCGGCCAGCGGCAGCGACACCATCGGGTCCTTGAGCGGATCGGTGTTGAGCTCCGCGGTGAAGCCGGCGGTCAGCAGGACGGGCGAGGTCTCGCCCACCCCGCGCGCGGTGCCCAGGATGACGGCCGTGGTGAGCCCGGACCGTGAGGTGGGCAGCACGACGTGCCAGACCGTGCGCCAGCGCGAGGTGCCGAGCGCGTAGGACGCCTCCCGCAGCGTGCCCGGGACCAGCCGGATCACCACGTCCGAGGCGCGGATCACGATCGGCAGCATCATCACGGAGATCGCGAGCGCGGCGGCGAGCCCGGACCGGTCGAAGCCGAGCCCCAGGATGATCGTCGCGTAGATGAACAGCCCGGCCACGATGGACGGCAGCGCGGTCATCGCCTCGACGATGGTGCGCACGAACCGGCTGAACGGGCCCGGCACCTCGTTCAGGAAGACCGCGCAGACCAGCCCGGTGGGGATGCAGATCACCAGGGCGATGGAGATCTGCCACAGCGTCCCGACGATCGCGTGCAGGATGCCGCCGACGCTCAGCGGCTCCACCGGCCCCGCGTCGGCCATCGACTGCGTGTAGAAGTTCAGGTGCGGCAGCGCCTCGCGGCCCTCGTAGAGCGTGTAGACGACCACGAAGCCCAGCGCGGCGAGCATCACCAGGCCGAGGCTCTGGACGACCACGGCGGCCACCCGGTCGCGGACGGCGGGCCCGTCCTCGTCGAAGGAGACGAGCAGCGCGTAGAGGCCGACGAAGACCGCGTAGGCGACGACGAGGAAGCCCAGGGTGCCGTTGAAGGGCAGCATCCGGTCGAACAGCAGCCAGGTGACGGCGAGGGCCGCGGCGCCCGCGCCCAGCAGCGCGTAGACGTCGGTGGCGTGCAGCGTGGCCAGGTTGCGGCGCGACTCTTCGCGCGTCGACCGGCCGGCGGCGCGGCGGGCGGGCAGCTCGGTGGCCGCGGCCCGGTCGCCGGGCGGGCTCTGCGGAGCGGTGACGGTCATCGGGCTCGTACTCCTCAGGAGTCGCTCGTCGCGCCGGAACGGCTGCGGGCGACGATCGACGAAGCGGCGAAGTTGACGACGAGGGTCATCAGGAAGAGCGCGAGGCCGGCGGCCATCAGCGCCGACATGCCGAGGTCGGTCGCCTCGCCGTAGCGCAGGGCGATCAGCGAGGAGACCGAGCTGGTGCCGTTCTGCAGGATGTGCGGCTGGATCGCGAAGACCGGCGAGATGATCAGGTAGACGGCGATGGTCTCGCCGAGCGCCCGGCCCAGGCCGAGCATGGTGCCGCCGATCATGCCGCCCTTGCCGAAGGGCAGGACGACGCTGCGGATCATGCCCCAGCGGTGCGCGCCGAGCGCGTACGCCCCCTCCCGCTCGCCGACCGGGGCCTGCGAGAACACCTCCCGCACCACCGAGCAGATGATCGGCGCGACCATCAGGGAGACGACGATGCCGGCGATGAAGGTGGAGGAGGTGAAGACCGTCGCGGTGGCCAGCGGGTCCGTCGGGTCGGCCCCGTCGACGCTGAACAGCGGGATCCACCCGAAGTAGGCAGAGATCCAGCGGGACAGGGTGACCACGTGCCCCTGGAAGAAGAACAGCCCCCACAGGCCGTAGACCACGGACGGCACGGCGGCCATCAGGTCGACGACGCTGATCAGGGTCTGGCGGATCCGCGGCGGCGCGTACTCGGAGATGTACAGCGCGGTGCCGATGGCCAGCGGCACCGCGCACACGATCGCGACCAGGGCGATCAGGACGGTGCCGACGATCACCGCGGCGATGCCGAAGTTCCCGCCCTCGGGCTCCCACGCCTCGGTGGTGACGAAGCCCCACTTCGCGACCGACAGCGCCTGCCAGGCCCGATACGTCAGAAAGCCGCCGACGAGCAGCATGATCGCGAGCACCAGCGTGCCGCCACCGCGCAGGACGCCCCGGAACACCCGGTCCGGCATGCCCTGGTCGGGGTACAGCCGTCTGGGAGGGTCGTCCGCGGGGGCCACGGACCGCTCGATGATTCGCGTCGTCACACATGACGACATTTCTGAGGTGGGATGGACGCGTGTAGACCTGAACGTGAACGAGACGCCCCCGCGGGGCAACTTCCGATGTTGACGTGAACGCGGCGACAGCAGAGGGCAAGGGTCCGAACCCTTACGGGCGGCGGTCCCTTGCCCCTGGCCGACGGCCGGCCCATGGCCGATCCGTCAGCTGATCGTGCGGCTCACTCGTCCGGGCGGCTCACTCGCCGTCCCCCCACGGAATCACCCGGCCCGCCCCGAGTTCGGCCAGCAGCGCCCGGAACCGCTCGTACGCGGACTGGCAGGTCGAGTGCCGCTCGTAGGCGCGCGAGGACACCGCCACGACCCCGCCGACGGGGTCACGTAACCGCCAGACCCAGCCGCTGCCCTCCGCCGTGTGATGCACCGCGCCGGTCATCTTGGCGACGTCGGCGCAGGTCCGTTCGAAGGCGGATCGGCACTCGCCGTAGTCCCGGTACGTGCGCGCGGCCACGGCGATCACCCGCCCGTTCACGGCGGTCAGTCTCCACGAGTAAGTGCCATCTGCACCTATGTCTATTTGACAGCGCGTGCCGGGTGCGGCCGCGCCCCCCATTCTTGCCGACATCCATCCCCACTCCTGTATCCCCAATCAGGAAGCCGCACAAGTCGGCGTTGGTTCACCGGTCGCACGGCACCCGCAGGCTAGTGAGCGGACAGACACAGGGGATGAACAGCTTCACCAGTTTTCACTCGAAAGTTGCCCCTAGTTCATGCACCGATCGACAGAAAACGACAGGAGTGGGCGTATTCGCCGCGCCGGGCCCACGGCACGCGTAGGTGGCGGCCAGGTCCACCGAAATTTGCACCGAATTTCCCCTTCGGTTTTCCACGGAATCGGCCCGCCCGATATTTCTTTTCACGACAAACGCCCACGTCATTCATATTTCACATTGGGGAATTCGCATGCGTAAGTACTCCGCAGTCGCCGCCGCGTGCGGCGTCGTGGCCCTGACCGCCCTCGCCGTTCCCGCCGCGCACGCCGACGAGCAGTTCGGCGACACCGACATCACCGGCGTGACCGTGGGCGACGGCCGTCCCGTCGTCGTCGGCACGAGCGCGAGAACCGTCACCGTCGCGGTCACCGCGACCGACCCGACCGGCCTCGCCCAGATCAACGCCACCCTCTACCACGGCTCGTTCGCCGCCCCGGACGCCACCGTGGCCCCGGCCGCGGCCTGCGGCCCGACCACCGGCACCACCAGCACCTGCACCCTGACCTTCACCCTCACCCCCGGCACCGCCCCGGCCGGCGACGCACAGGCCGGCGTCTGGAACGTCAGCGCCTACGCGATCGGCGCCGACGGCGACGCCGAGTTCCTCGACGCCGCGGCCGGCTTCAGCGTGCTGCGCGCGTCGCAGGCGACCGTCGCCGCCACCCCCGCGCGGGTGAAGTGGGGCCGCACCGTCACCGTCACGGGCGGTGTGACCCACGCCGGCTGGGCGACCGGCGCGTCCGCGCCCGCCGAGGCCGGACAGCCCGTCCAGCTCCAGTTCCGCCCGAAGGGCAGCAGCTCCTTCTGCACCGTGAAGACCGTCTCGACGGCCGTCGGCGGCGCCCTCTCCACCACCGTCCGCGCGTACACCGACGGCACCTACCGGTGGTCCTACGCCGGCACGGCGAGCACCGCGCCCGCGCTCTCCCCGGGCGCCTTCGTCGACGTCGTGGGCTGACCTCCGGACCCGGTGCGGGCGCCGGTCTCCCACCCGGGAAGCCCGGCGCCCGCACCGCCGCGCCCTCTGCCCCGCGAGCCGTCACGCCAGGAGGAGCACCGCCGCCGCGCCCACGGCCCCGATGACGACCCCGAGGGGCCACAGCCCCCGCCCGCGCTGCCGTTCGTCCCCGACACCGACCGGCCGCAGCGCCGGGTCCTGCCACATCGCGGTGATCTCGGCGGCGATCCGCTCGTACGGGTGCGGTCTGCCGAGCCTGCGCTCCAGCCACCGCAAGCGCGGCGAGGCCACCGTCCACGCCTCGAACGACGCCCGCCTGCTGTCGATCCGCAGCTGCAGCCCCTCGCACCGGACGACCCTGATGTGGTCCCAGGCGATGTGCCGGGTCTCGCGGAAGCCGTTGAACCACAGGCCCTCGCGGTCGGCGGTGATCCGCCAGGCGAGCCGGCGCGGCAGCAGGAGGGCGGCGAGCAGGGTCAGCCCGAGGCCGTAGACAAGCCCCCACCACCCGGGCTCCCAGAGGATCGCGACGTACAGCAGCCCCGCCACGACGGCGACCCGGTCGGCCCACCCCGCACGCCACCGCCGGACCTCCACCGGCGCCTTCCGGCCGGCCTCCTCGACGGCCGTGGCGGCGGCGCTGCGCAGCGCCTCGTCCTGAGCCTGGTGAGCGGCCCTCCGCTTCCCCTCCCGGACCGTCCGCCGGATCCCGCCCGCCGTCATCGGCCGCACGGGCCCCACGGACGCCTCCACCACGGGCGGCTCACCGGCCTCGTCCGAGGCGGCGACGAACAGGATCTCGGCGCCGTCGTAGGGGACGCCGTACATCACGCCCTCCCGCAACGGCCCGGCGCGCCCGGCGTCGAGCCGCTCCATCAGCTCCCGAAGCTCGTCGTCGGCGTCGTCATCGCCGTCACTGCCGTCACCGGCTGTGTCCTCGCCCTCGTCGTCATCGTCGTCATCGTCGTCGTCCGTCGAGTCGTCGAGCTCGGAGGTGGCGACCGTGAACAGGGGGCGCAGCGCGGCGATGTCGTCGGCGGCGAAGACCTCGGTGTCGACGTCACTGTTCTCGCGCAGGAGCACGCGCAGCACCGGCACGGGCGCCCCGCGCAGGGCGAGCGCCCGGCGGCGGCCCAGGACCCCGGAGGCCAGCACGGTGAGGCCGAGCCCGGCAAGACCCCAGGCGGCCCCCGGGGTCGCCTGCCGGTCGTCGACACCGCCCCAGAGATCGGCGGTCGCGTAGAGCACCCCGCCGGCGACGACCATGACGAGCCCGGACCACAGCAGGAACGTGCCGCGCTCCGACCGTCCGAACATGGCCCCGGACACCACGGCGGTCGCACCGCCGGCCGCCGCGAGGCCCTCCGCCCGCTGCCGCCTGCGCGCAGCGAGCCGCAGCCAGACGGTCGCCCAGATGCCCACCAGCACGGCCGCGAACCCCAGCCGCAGACCCCAGTGCAGGTCTCCGAGCGCCAGCACCACGACGAGGGCGACGGGCGCGAGGACCGCGGCCGCCTCGGGCCGCAGCACCAGCCACACGAGGTGCAGGGCGACCAGGGCCGCGCCCCACGCGGGCAGCGCGCCGTTCGCGCTCAGCAGCCCGGCACCGGGCACGGCCAGCAGCGACAGCGCCGCGGACACCGAGAACCGCGCCCGCACGGGCATCCAGCCCGGGGGCAGCGCCCGCGTCCACCGCGCGGCCTGCTCACCGTCCCAGGACGGGCAGCCGTCCGGTATCGCCGAACCGGGCAGCCGCAGCACCCCACCGGAATTCGTACTCATCGCTCCCCCAACGCACAGGCCCCGGCAGAAAGGCCGACACGGCGACCGGGGCGAGCGCCGATGATGACCGATAAACCTGTGATCGGGGAAGGGCCCCCCGCTGAGCGCTCCGCTGGAAGGGCCGCGATGTGCCGTCGTTTCGCTGCGGCGCCGTCGTGGCCGGTCGCGCAGTTCCCCGCGCCCCTAAAGGGGCGATGCCGAACCGCCCGCTTTGCCGGACCCGCTCAGTCCCCGCGCTAAGCGCTCCGCTGGAAGGGCCGCGATGTGCCGTCGTTTCGCTGCGGCGCCGTCGTGGCCGGTCGCGCAGTTCCCCGCGCCCCTAAAGGGGCG